>NZ_JACVUQ010000020.1:0-11528 GCF_016516525.1 Lactococcus sp. S64
CTGAATCTACTTCTGATAGTGAATTTATACCGGATAGTGATTCAGGAAATAATAGTGGTAATCATACTAATAATTCTAATTCCGGTACTGGATCAGGTTACCTTCCTAAAACAGGGGTGGAAGACGGCCCATTAGTCGGAGTTGGTGGAATGCTTACTGTATTGGGTATGTTAGCAGCAATCGCCGCAAAGAAGAGAAAAAGCAAAAAGATAAATTAAAGAAATAGTAAATTATTTTTATTCAACTATTAGTCAGTCAGTAGTAACAACTTTTGGAGTATAGTTCGTTTTATAAATAAAAAGAAGCTAAATCTAGAAATAAACGAAATAAAAAAACCGAGAAATAATATCTTCTCGGTTTTTTATTACTATAATCTAATTTGTGGTAGGTTCTGCTATAATTGTATATTTTGATAAAGCTTTTCTAATAATCGAGTTAAATCATGCCACTCCCCATCTGATAATCCAGATTTATTAATCAAAATTTGTGGAAGATCAGAGACTTTCTCTCTTAGTGTTCTTCCAAAATTCGTAATAGTGAGTAAAACAATTCGTTCATCATCTTTACTCCGTTCTCTTTTCACTAGTCCATATTCCTCCATCCTTTTAAGCATTGGTGTTAAAGTATTGCTAGCTAAATCAAGTTCCTTTCCTATTCTTTTAATAGATATTTTTCCCAAGTCATATAGACTTACTAAAACTAAATATTGAGGATATGTTAAATGATGTTTTTCTAATGCAGGAATATAAAGCCTTTGAATTGCACGTGAAGTGGTATAAAGAGAAAAGCAAAGATGCTCACTTAAGGGCGTTAAATTATTGTTTGAAGTCATTTTAATCCTCCGACTTATTTATGTTTAGTATAAACTAAATACTCAAACTGCTCAAGTTTAAATACTTGACGATTTAATCGTGAACGATTATAATGGGTTTATAAACATAAAGGAGAAATTAATAATGACAAAACGAATTTCATTAGAAAAAGAAGCGATTACTTTTAGCGATGCAAATGCAGCACATCCTCGTATCTATGAGTTACCACCTAAAGATGGCCGTGAATTACTTGAAAAGGTACAAGAGTCCCCTGTCAATAAATATAATGTTGATATTGAAGATAAACTGATGGATACAGGTGAATATGGACAAATTAATGTAAGATTTATTCGTCCCTCTGGCAACTACACAAAACTACCTGTAATATTTTATATTCATGGCGCAGGGTGGGTATTTGGTAACTCTAAAACGCATGATAAATTGGTAAGGGAACTTTCGGTAAGAACTAATTCTATAGTTGTTTTTCCAGAATATAGTTTGTCACCTGAAGCAAAATATCCAACTGCTATTGAACAAAATTATTCTATTCTTCAACAATTATCTGATATTTCAGAAAGTGAAGGACTTGACACTAGTCGTTTAACTGTAGCTGGCGATTCCGTCGGTGGTAATATGGCAACAGTCATGACTATTATGACAAAGAAACGGAATGGATTACCTATTAATCAACAATTGTTGTATTATCCCGTCACTGATTCAAATTTTGAAACAGAGTCATATAATGATTTTGCCGAAGGCTATTATTTGACAAAAGAAGGAATGCAATGGTTTTGGAATCAGTATACAACGAATGAGAAAGAACGGGCACAAATTACCGCTGCTCCTCTAAAAGCTACCATTGACGATCTTAAAGATTTACCTTCAGCAATGATCTTAAATGGAGAGGCGGATGTTCTACGTGATGAAGGTGAAGCATATGCAAGAAAATTACGTGATGCTGGTGTAGAAGTTACACAAGTTCGTTTCCAAGGTATGATTCATGACTTTGTTATGATTAATAGTTTAGACCAAACCAAGGCTGCTCGAGCCGCTATGGTACTATCTACTGAATGGATTAATAGAAAAAATAATATATAAATATCCACTATAATGAAACAAGAATTCGAGTATAGGATATTATTCTTAGTTTTCTTTATAAAACAAGTAGAATTAAAAAGAAATATAGAGGTTAATATTTGTCGCTATAGAATTGTAAAAATGGATAAAGCCAATATTTAAGTGGTAAAAAAGTTAGGAATGACTGAATATTTACAATTATATGAACTAAAAAGACTTATAATTTACCATAACATATATCAAAAATCTATACTTTTTAGACAGGAAAACATTTTCTTGTCTTTTTATTTTCTACCTTTTTTATAATAAAAAATTTATCCATAAACAACTTCACTTAGTGCTTTATAAAAAGTAATGTACATCTCTGTAATATTATATTGATCATTTGAGTAAATCAAATAAACCCTGGCTAATTTAATTATTAGCCAGTTGTCCTCACACTCACAAATCATAGTATGAGAGCAGTAATATGTTATATACTAACCATAGATACTACTCCTGAAGCTCTTGGTAGATGATTTTGTATTAAATTCAAAATGGTATTTTATTATATGAAAAGATCTTTCATGTTTTAAGATTTTATATCCCTATGATTAACTCACTAGTTATGAATTTGAATTATTTTTAGTTTATTATAAATTGAAGGTTTATAGTCTTTTCGTTCTTAATGTTGTTATATCTGTCACTGTTTATGTTTTTTGCTTTTTTTTATATCTTTATATTTAATATATGACTTAGAGACAATAGATATAAACATTGCCGTTATGCCTAATCCAATTAAAGAATATACGATAGTAAATATTTTCCCAATTGCAGTAACGGGATAAAAATCTCCATAACCTATTGTTGTTAATGTAATAAAGCTCAAATATAAGGCGTCTAAAATACTCAGTTTCTCTATAGTTGAATAAAAACCAGTTCCAATTGCTAATATGGTCGTCATTAATACTAGAAGAGACCTAGTATCCTCCTCTTTCAATATATATCTAAAAGAATCTATTAGTTTTCTAGTTGATAATAATAGAGATAGCATTTAAAATTCCTCATATTCAATGTTAATGTTGTACTTGTTGCTTTATTTCAATTTTTATGAATTAAAATAATTTTTATATATCAATACTTATAAGTATACGCACATTGTTCAAATCCTTCTAAGTCGTTTTCAGAAATATGATATTTTAAGAAATTTAATTTTTTAGTCTTCATGACTTACTCACATAATATGCATGTTTGTGATATGTTTTTTCTAAAGTTTGAGCAAGTGTTTTAGTTTCTTTATCTATTACTCGTAAAGCGCCATCTAGCTCGACAATTAAGATGTTTTCATAGTTATATTTAGTTGACATTACTTTTGCTTTAGCTCCATTAGATAAAATAATTTCTTCTTGTATTTCCATTTGAGTACCTATTAATAAAAAATATATTCTGCAAGAGGCATGTAGTTTTCATACCAATTTATTCGCGTTAATAGCAATTCTATAAATTTTGATGTTTTATTTAAGCATCAATTATTGCTATATTATTTACTTTACTGTCTATTCTGATCAAATTTGTTCCCACATATTACCCTGGGAATCTCGCAATCTAAAAAATGAGTCCCCCCTAATTGGAACAGTAACGATATCAAAAGGAGAAGTGTCACTCATAATTATACAAATTAGCTTAACTAGAAAGATCATTAATACATATATCTATTCAGAGGTAGTTCTCATACTTACTCTAACAAAAAATAATAGTCCCTTTCTAATTAAAGTGGTTATTAAAAAATTTTTTTGAGAGTAATTTTATTGGGGAAGCAGGAGCTATTCTTGTTAAGTTTTATAACTACACTCCATTAATAACATTTCTTCGTTCTTTATCTATTAGTTTTTTATATAGGAATATTTAAACTTCCAAAAATATGCAATATCTATACTTATCATCAAGTTAAGCATGTTCAAAAGTTATTTACCAATCAAAATTCAAAATTTTGTAATAAAATAATAGTTATGAATAACAAACAAGCAATAGGGTCTAAAACTTACAACTAAAATTAATTACTTATTTCTTAGAGACTGCATGAATGAATTTGTTTAAGAAGTTAAAATGGAATAGAGTTTGATATTTATATTGTTAGAGTGTACGAAAATATGGATTTTTTGATATAAATATAAAAAATGAAATCATTATTGAAATCAAACACTTGGTTTATTTTTCCGAAAAAGTATAGTTTTCTTGAAATATGATTGTCTTTTATTTTAAAGATATCTCCATAGTGACACAGCTTTCTGATGTAGTATTGCCTTAGAAAGCTGGTACAATCTTCGTATCAGTTATCGCTCCAATAGTGGTTGAAGTTAATCCTTGGGCTAGTCAAGAAATGGTTAAAAAATAGACATAAGCGCCTTTAATCCACTATTCATCCCCTGGTCCGAGGATGTTTTTTGATAGTAATTGATAGTAAAAAACCGAGGAAATTTACCAGCCCTCGATCTAAATTGCGAATAAACACTCACAACAATCTTCGTTAACCAGATTATATCTTTTATTTATTTGATGTATCAACCTAATTAGTTCACTTCTACCAATGTTATTTTTCTTCTTCTATCTTATCAATACAGGTTGCCCATTCACGATTGGGACTTTAGATATAGCTATTTATCTATATCTGACCTCATTTAGTTATCACTGTTGCATTACTAATAGGAATAGTTCCTACAGGTGATGTATCATTAATATTAGTAACATCAATAATATTCATAATAAACTCTGTACCATAAGTTGCTTCATAGTTTGAAACTCCCCATTTACGTAAAACGTAATTCCCATTGCTTCCAAAAACGGCCTGGTAGTTTTTTCCATCAGCCCAATCTTTAGGTTTTTTTTGGTAATTTGTCCAGAAATCACTAGCAGCATTTTCATAATTGAGAGCATATCTCTGGTTTGTAGATGAAAAATATCGGTAAGGTATTAGGCCAGTAATTTTACTAGTTAAATCACTCGTTCCGGTTGCCACACCTGTTTTTAGAAGCCATTCAACCTGGTATGTTTTCCCAGCTGGAACATTAATATCTTGTGGTGGTACATTCCATTCTTTAGTTGTACTAGTAGTTTCTGCATTTGTATGACTAAAATCATATCTAACTTCCATCGACATAGACCCTGACAATAACGGAAAAGTCATTTTTGCTGAAGTTGTAATTGAACTTCCTGTGGAATGAGATGTGGTAGTTGTAACTTCATCTTTACTCTCATATCGGAAAGATGGAGTTTTCATGACTTGTAAGTCGGAGGTGGAATTTGAAAGAACGGACTTATTTGCTGCAAGAGCAACTCCATCTCTAAGCCTCATATCATCATTAATCCGTACTAATGGTTGATCTTTAAAATCAACAGGTTCAGCTTGATTTGGATTTTGAAATGTAGTTTGATCTAATGAAAATTCTCCAGCACTAAACATATTATAACTCCAGGCTTTTGAAAGTTCTTGAGCTTCTTCCATTAATTTTTTTGTATCCGGGTCTATCCTTTCTCTATTGTTTTGTACAGTAGGACGGTCTGTTTCAATCTTAATTGTTGATTTATCTCCAATTTTTGTATCGGCTTGTGCTATACGAAAATTTTCACTTTCTAACAAAATGAGAGAGAGTGCAAGGCATGAGTAGACCATTGTTTTTTTCATTTAATTCTCCTTCTTATGTCAATTATATATAACTTACAAGAAAAGTTGAGGATTAGTAAAAGATTAACCCAATAATAAAAATCTCTATACTCAATATTTTACTTGTAATTTTTAATATAATCAACACGATATTTACTTTCTCCCTCTCAATAAATGATTTGTAAAAAAGTAATTCTCATTTAATTATAATTTTTTAAAATTTTTTAAAAATGTATGTTTCTGTTATTTTTAGCTGTTTCTATATCTATCTATTTTAAGAAAGTAAAAATTCTGAAGACAAAAGTATATTTATTTCAACGATAAATATCATTTAAACGACTCGATTAGTACATTTTTAAAATATAATAATTCCATCATTTTGCATGTAAAAGATTAACTGGTCACAAAGTAATCTAATACTGTTATCAAATTTACTATATTTTATATTATATTAGTTAATCAACTTATATTTATCACTGATAATCATAAACACCTACTGATCAATTATGAGACTGGAGATTATTTTTTTACAGTCACTTTTTTTGATTCGGTATTAATTCAGAGTTTTTATAATAAATGTGACAGTTATTATAATATTTTAATCTACTCAAAATAATATAATTTTATTTCGCAAGAAGTTAAATAAGAATTTCACTAAACCTCAATAGAGGTCAATTTATTAGTTTATAGAAATATTTGAGATTTCAAATTTTAATATTATTCATTATAAATCAATTGAAACACTTCCTTTTTTGAAAATAAGATATGTGAACAAAGAATAACTTCTAGCTACTTTGCTAGAAGTTATTTATTGCTATACTAATCTATTATGATTGAATTATTTTTATTAAAATGACGTTATTTACAATAGTATCAAGATAAGAAGAAATGCTCTTCGAGCATTTAAAAAAGTCCTTTATAAAGGACTTTTTCTGATTTTTAAAGATATGTAAGAGGGTTAATAGAAGTATCTCCGTCTCCCCCAGCACCGATACGAAAACCAGGTTCTCCGTAAACCTCAATTAAATCTTTATTTAGTTTAAGAACAGCTGGCGACAATTCTTTACCACGTTCAGTTAAACCTTTCAGAGACAAATTTAAAGCGTTAATCCCATCTTGAAATTTGGTATCAAATTGAATTGATTCAATACTTCGCTTTAAATATACTCTCTCTTTGTAAGTTGCACTCGAATTTTCTTTATTTAATTCTATCATTCGAGTTAAAAATTTATTTTGTCTGTCCGTTAACATTTCAATTCCTCTTATCTCGCAAAAATATAATAAATAATTATAATCCCACCTAAAATAAGAGAAACCCAAATTGAAGACTTTTGATAATTTTGTCTTCCTTTTTGCACTGAAGCTAATTTTTCAGCGTATATATCTGTAGATTGGGGTTCTCCATATATAGATTTTAAATCTTCGAAAAGTAGCTTTGAACCAATCGTCAAACCATTAGCTTGTAATTTACCTTTGTCAAGTGCTTTGAAAGCTCGACATAAAGTGTTAATGGTTTTTTTAAAGTCACTCCCTTTATCAAGGGAATCTGCTGCCAACAACAAATATTTTTTCTCTTCAGATGTCGTTTGATTACTTCTAGATAAAGTTAAAATTCTCTTATAAAAATTAAGTTGTCTATCCGTCATACTAATTATCTATGCTTTCTAAATATTTTTTTCCAGAAATGGTATCTTCTTGTATTTTAAAAGATTTTCTCACTTCAGAGTCAATTTGTAAAGCACTTTCTAAACCTAAAACACCATCAAAGAAAACTTCTTTATTATCAGCTGGAGCATTTTCTCCAAAATCTCCACCGTATAAATCATCTCGTTGGTCAGCACCAAAATTATAAGTTTTGAATTCATCAAGCCAACCACCACCACTTTGAAAAAGAAGTGTATTTGTAGTTTCGTTCACCTTATAAACAGCAGTATAAGTTGTTCCGCCGTACTCATAATGAATTGTGATAATTTTTATTACATCATTACCATGTACTTCAGGAGTTTTAACAGCTTTATTCCATTCATTTTCTCCATATTTTATAAATTTTTGAAAGTCCTCAAAATTTTCACTAAATTCTTTTTTCTTACTTTCAGAAAATAAATTCCAAACTGCTTGAAGAGACATTCCGGTCGCCTCAGCTAATTTTTTCAATTGCTCAAACGTTTCTTGGTTTTCTTTTGAGACATTGCCTTCTAACAGGTCTTTGAGGGTGATTTCATCATCTTTTTTAGAGATTAACGAATCACTGACATCTTTGCCGGTCAGTTTTTTATACCAGCTCATATCTTGATTCTTATTGAATGTGAAATTCCCCTTGGAATCAAACGAACCTTGTTTTAAGGCTTTAGCTCCCTGCAAAGCTTGTTTGAAGTCTTGCAAACTATGTTCAAATAAGGAACTGGTTTGACTTTCGACTTCTTCTAAGATTTGTTTCTTCTCTTCCAGTTCTCGAATTTCTTGGTCATAATGATTCACGACACTTTCCAAGCCTTTACCCTCAAAGATGAGGTTTTCAGTCGCTGTCTTTGAAACAGCGGTATTTAAAGCCTGCATGAAAATATTGATATGGTTCTCTGTTAGGGCTTTTTGCTGACGCTTGAGATTAAGCAAACGTTCAAACTCGGCTTTATCATAGACTGCGTCTGGATAGCGGTCAAAAGCTTTAATACTATTTTTGTAGGTCGTCAATTCTGATTGAATTGAAGTTGTGGCGCTTTTAAGTTCAGACAAAGTCGGCACAACGATTTGTTTGAAAAGCGTGTTTGCTGCATGATAAGCTTTCCCTGATAGTCCTGAGGAGGGATTATCGAGTTGAGAAGTCAGATGATTTACTCCCTCTTGTAAATCATTGATAATTTCTTCGGCACTTGAAACATTAGCCGTTAAAGCAGAAACAAGACTTTCTCCGTCTGCTTTCGTATATTTTAATCCCATGGCAAAGCATTCCTTTCTTTTTGAGTTTCTTCTATTTCGTTTTGAAGCTGAATGGCCTCATTACGAAAGTCTTGTTCCATTTGTTCTAATTGACTTCTTGAAAAACCTAAAATTGCACGTCGAACCTCTCGCCAAGAGGAAGCATTCCAACCGAGAGAACGACCACTTTGCTCAATATGATAATAAAGTTCTTCTTCTTCACGATAAAGCCGATTCATTTCGTCTTGATAATGTTCAATTTGACGTGTGTAGCTCTGTTTTTCTTGATTCAATTCATCAAGCTGACTTTCTTTATGAGCGATTAGACGATTTAATTCTAACCGTTTATCCGCATTTTTATCTCTTGCCATTAGAATCCCCAACTTTGGCCGTCTAACTGGTCACGACTTTCAATCATTTCTGCCAAACCTTTGATTTTTTTAGACTGACCTTGAATCGAGTGCACTAACTCATTCAAATCTTTAAGCAAGTCATTATTCAACTGTTTTGCAGAACTCATGCATTTTAAGGTACTTCCTGAGATTTCAACTTGTTGGCCTTCATGTGAAAAAGTTGACCCTTGTAATTTTGATATCGCATTTTCCGCAACAGCAGTACTTGAACTAATTTTTGAACTTCCCATATCTCCTCTTTCTTTAAAACAAAAAGTAGCCATTCAGGCTGCTTCCCTTTAGAACCCAAAGCTTTGAGCGTCTTGTGCGTCACGTTCGGCTACTGTGTCCGCATATTTGTTTAATTGTTGATTAATGCTTTCAAGCAATTCTTCAAACTTACGAACGTTTTGTTCCAATTGATTGTATTGTTCCAAATAAGCTTGAAAGGCTTGACCTTTCCATTCTTCCGCAATCGTGCTATTCATAGAATTAACACGTTGAATCGCTTGTTCAATTTGCTCTTTGGATTGAAGATATACTTGAGACTGGCTTTTGAGTTCTTCGGGAGTGGCAGAAATTTGTGACATATTTTTAATCCTTTTGTATTTTGACACATTCATTGTACTTATTTTTTATCTTTCTGTCAAATTACCAAAGCACTCTTCTTCTTTACTCCCTCCTTTGCTTAGGTCGCTCCGCTTGTACACCTTGATACAAATTTGTGACATTCCTGCTTTAAGGACTGGCGCAGGCAAGCCTTTGCGGATACCTTATCTTGCGAATCCTCTGATTGAGTACGCTACTTAGAGTTTCTCTAGCCTTTAGATAGATTTTTCACGTGAATTGACTTTCGCTCTATACAACGGTTTAACAGCTTTGATTTCCACGTGAAACAAACAAAAAAAGGACATTTTAGTCCTTTTTACTTCTCTTATTTCTTTGAGTTCACAACTTTTTTGACTTAACCACGCGGGTTTATGCCCATTGTACACCCCCTGTACCCCGTGTTACTCGATGGGGTACAGGGGGCAAAATCTAATCTCTTTCCCTTTCGTACTCCTTATGTCATTTAACGCTGTTCAAACACTGATAAAGTAAAGGGTTTTGCCTCAACTCGCTTCATTTCGCTTACGCTCATTCGCTCATCACTCGGCAATCCCCTAACATGTATCTATTGTTTAATCAGCGATGACTTCAGTCATCACATTAGGGCAGAGATTGATTTTGCATGCTTTGAGGTTTCTAGAGGTGACACAACCTAGATCCTTGATACGACTAAGATTATTAGACTTGTATCACCTTTACACCCCCTCATTAGCTTTTCGGGGTGTTCGTGCATTCCCAACGCTCACTCCTTACGCTTTGCGAGGAGCTATGCTTACGGTCATGCACGAGAAATAACTGTTTCTTGATAATTCTATTATAAAACTTTTAACACACCATGGCAAGCCCTTAAATCCCCTTATGAGACATTTTAGAGCTTCAACCTATAATCTCTGCTGGAAAAAGAAGTAAATTTGCTTAAAACCCAAAATATGAGCTTTTAAGCCTATCGCAGATTTTTATATCACTTTTATAAACTTACGGTACACCTCTTTTTTCTCATCTCACCCTCATTTTGAATAAATTATATCAATTCTCGGAAAGAGCATAAGGGAATCTGATATCACTATGTGATTTAAGTCGCAGTGCAACTTGATTTAGCGTGTCTAAACAAGATTATAAAATTCCGTAGAAGTTCCGTAATCCTTAACCCTTGCTATTCCAACATTCCGTAATTATTCCGAACTCTTTTTTGATAAATTGGTCTTATTTTAGAACACAAAAAAACAGGATAGTAGGGCTAACCTGTTTTTTCTTAGCTGGACGAATTACGACACATCCAAACTTCATTACACCTTTTTTATTATCGTAAAACCAAATCCTTTTGTCAAGATTTTATATGTGATTCACTTTTTCGTTTTCAACTTCAGCAAATAAAAGTGAATCATAATTTTTTCTTTTGCGAGCAGAGCAACATGTCCTCCAGTTGCGATTTTTTAATAAAATTACTAAAATAAAATTTGGCCCTTTTATTAATCTTTGGGAAATTTCCCAATCACTTTTTTCTGCAGGTGTGTACACACTTGCTATGCCCGCGAGAGCAAAGCGATCAATCAAAAAATAACAAGTCAATCACTCATTCGTTTATTTTTTAGGTGCCTGTTGAACCGCAATAACAAATTTTTTAACGGTTATCTTTCGACCTGATTTACTAAAAAAGTTCGTCTGTCTTAAAATAAAAAACTCCAATCACTTGAACAATTTCTTCGCCATTTGCAGTATCAACTAAAGCAAAATCTTCTTTATGAATCTCCAAATCATTTAGTGATTCAGGAACTTTCCAAAACAATTTTCCTGCATTTTTCAAGGACTGCCCTTTAATTATTTTCATCTTTAGGTGCCTTGTTTTTTCAATTTAGCTAGCTTATTTTCAACTTGCTTTTTAGAAACACCTATTTCTTCAGCAAACTCTAAAATCGTTTTTTTATTCATAGACTATCTCACATAATAATTTTGACGTTCATGATTCCAAAGCACAGAAATAACTTCTCCGTCAGAAATCGGACTTTCTTCATCTCCAAGATTAATTAAATTACCGTTTCTCTGTAACTTTCTAAATGCAGAACCAATAGACGGTGCCTTATC
>NZ_JACVUQ010000021.1:0-11178 GCF_016516525.1 Lactococcus sp. S64
TTCATAAAGACGAGAATCATATTTTTCAATCATCTCCAATAATTCTTGAGGTGAGGGTTGTTGATAATGAATAATCTCATTTTCTTGGCGATGAGCTTGCCCTAATTGAGAGGTTAACTTAGCAAGATAAGCTTGGTAGTCTTCTTCCCGATGACTTTCTCTGTCTAAACGGTCTTTTTTCTCCGTCCGATATTGAGTGACTGTAAAGGTTACAGTCATCAAGCTGGCAAGCGCTGTAGCCATCATCATCATTGGATTACGCCCAGACATGAGTGTCACAGCGCTCCCTGCCACAAGCATACCTACAGGCGGCAGAATGGCTTTTAATAATCCACCTTTAGGAGCCTGTTCTTTATCTTCAATTTTTTCATATTTAAATTTTTCTTCAGGAATTTCTAAATTTAAACGTGGTGACCGACGATACTCAGGGAAATCTTGTGGTTTTTCGAGTTTACGATGCTGTTCTAAGAAGAATTCTGGATTAAAAAGCACTTCCTGTGAAAAAGCGGTCACTTTCCATTGAGCAGAACGTCTTTCCACCATAAGATCAGGTGTGAGAATCGTGTCTCCAACTTCGATTTCTCGACTACTACTCTGAGATACCTTTTCATCATTATAATAAACAAATGCCCCCAAAGGTTTAATCAATACCGTGGGATATTTTCCATCTTCATTATCAATAATAATTAAAGAATCATCTAAAGTTTGAATGGCTCGGTGTTCATTATTATTAATGATAAGTTCTTGATGATCCAAAACCAAGAAATGAGTTTGTAAATCTTGCGCTGGTAAAACAAGAAAAGAGATTCCATCAATTTCATTTTTCCCTTTGGGGAAGCGACCACCATTGACCAAAACTTCGTCATTGACAATTCCAAACTTTAAGCCTCTATAATCAACGGTCATCTGTGAATCCGTTAAAGTGATCCGTTCTAATTGGTCTTTCAAAATAAAGATGACAAAACGAATTTCTTCAGGATGACGGACTTCATAAAGGAAATTTTGATTCTCCTTTTGGGAGTTTTCTAATTCAAATAGTTCTTTCATATTATTTTCCTAAACTCTTACTTAGCTCTTGAATTTGTTTGTTATATTCTTCAAGTTTCTTTTGTTTCTCATCACCATTCATTGAAGTATTCAATTTTGTGGCTTGGTACAAATCTGTATAAGCAAGCAAGGTCAATTGGTCATCTCCAATATTTTTGGCTAAGTTGAGCGCTTTTTCAAACTCCCCACGTCCTTGATAAATCCAATAATTCAAAGTATTATCATCCGTTGTAGATGAAATATTATTTAAAACGGCTGCTTTTTGGGTTTGACTCAAATTTGCTAAATTAATTGATGAAGAAGCTAAAACAAAACGAGCATCCTTAGAAAGTTGTTTGGGTTGATAAGCCTTCAAGTCATCCAACGTTTTGTCATAATGGTTATTAATAAAATCTGCTTGCGCAGCCATGATCGCCTTTTGTTTAGGAATCGTTGTTTTCTGGTCAACCACTGTCAAAACTCCCATAGCAATTGCGGCTACTACTGCCACTGAACCTGCGTATTTGAAGAATTGGTAACGGCCTTTAGAAACTTTGACTAAGCTGGTCGCCTCCTTTTGTTTTTCTTTAAGGCGTTTAAGTTCGACTAATTGTTGAATGGCTTCAAAACTTTCACATGAAGCAAGAGAACGACTGAATTTATCCTTTAAGCTCAATTCACCGTTTACAAAATGGTCGTATGAAAGTTTCGGATTTAGAATGGAAAGTACGATTCCTTTGTATTGTGATAAAAACAACTCTGGGTTAAAAGCCATTGGAACAATCCCTTCTTTTATTCCCATATGAATAAATTTAAACTGTCCATCATCAAAAAAAATATTTTCTGGATGAACGAAAGGGATTTTATAACCAGAATTTTGAACAAATAACTTCTTAATTTGCAAAATCAGTTCTAAACGATCCAATTCCGATTTCATTTCAAACATCAAAGTTTTCAAGTTTTTTACCTGAGGAGAGAGAAGATAAGAAATTTGGAAGGCATAATCGTCATCTTCTGAAGCCTCAAGCTTTGTCTTACTTTTAAGAAATTCCAATTCATGTTGGTTAACCTGTGTGCCTGTTAAATAAACAATAAATTGTTCGTCTTTTCTCTCAGCTGTGAGGGTGTTCTGTCCATCAAATAATTTCATCTTTTTCTCCTACAATGAGCTGTAAAATATCGCCATTTCCCAGCCCTAATTCTTTCAAAGTCAATCCACTCCCTAGTGCCACTGATTTTCCTTTAACAATAAAATTCCAGTGTTCGGGCAAGTTTTGCCCATTAACTTTAAAGGCTTGTGCTAATAATTCAATCAAACGTGTGGATGTCACATTTGAGGGGACAGCTAAATCCACTTGTTTTCCTAGCCACTCCAAACTAATTTCAATGTGGTCTTTCATATTTTCCTTCTCTTCCTACGTGTCAAACTTCTAGCAACAACTCCAGTTAATATCATCGATGGGAGTGCTATTATTAGAAGAATTAATAGCCCTACATTTTTGGAAGCTTGTTTTTCGTCATCTGATGTAACATTTGTTTGACTGTAATTTTTAAATAATTCCGATTTAAGGCTCTGATAGTTTGTTTGATAGAGGTGATTTTGACTTTTTTTGTTGAAATTGATTTCATTAATATGTTTGGTCACTTCTTCAGCACTTTTTGCCTTTTCTTGCGTTTTATCGTCCAAATCTTTTGAGAAGAGTTGAGAACGTATTGCAAAATCAGACGTACTTGAACCAGCACCTGACTGCGTGGTAATCATATCGGAATTAAGTTGCAAACTTCCATCGCTATCCGCAAAAACGACAAAAGGACTATAAAATAGAAAGAATAGTCCACTCAAAATAAAAAATACTTTTTGTTTTTTCATTTAATCTCCTAAAAGAAAAGAGCACCACAACGGGTGCTCATTCTTAAAATCCAAAACTTTGAGCATCTTGTGCATCGCGTTCTTCAACAGTATCAGCGTATTTATTCAACTGTTGGTTAATACTTTCGAGCAATTCTTCAAATTTTCGAACATTTTGTTCCAATTGGTTGTATTGTTCTAAATAAGCTTGGAAGGCTTGACCTTTCCATTCTTCAGCGATTGTGCTGTTCATTGAATTCACACGTTGAATCGCTTGTTCAATTTGCTCTTTAGATTGAATGTATACTTGAGCTTGTTGTTTCAACTCAGCCGGTGTTACAGAAATAGTTCCCATTTTAAAACTCCTTCAAATATTAATATATATTTGTAATAACTAAAATATTACCAAAAGTAATTAGATTGATTCACGGTCTCTGTCCAAAGCTTTAATACAATATATAACAAGGATAAAAGCTTAACACAACAATCTTTTTTATTTTTACAAGTTAATTTTATCACAACATTTTAGTTATGTCAATGATTCATTTGAGTAATTTAAGTTATTTTTATCTCTGTATTATATTACTTAAGTAATATTGTAATGTATCGTTATAAAACCTTGGAGTTTCTTTAAATTTCATCCCCTCAAAATGTGTAAATAAAAAAACATTCCCTAGGGAATGCTAAAGCTTTATAAATTTTATACCTGCAAGAATGCACTAAAGAATTCGTCCATTTCTACCGGTTGTTGAAAACTATTTTGATTCTGATTGACTTTTTCTAATAAAGTTAAGTTTAATGAATAACGATAAGACAGGTCTTCTAATGATTCTTTTTGACCCACATTTAAGGCGACTAAACATAGAAGCCATTCAATATCTTCACGTTTTCCAGAGACTTTATAATCCGCATTAACCAAAGCCAATTCTTAATCAAATGCAAACCAATCTTCAGCTTCTCGATCCACATAAACCTGAAGGGTGCGTTGAACAGGGTCATTCTTTTCTGAATAACGCTGCCATGTTTCCTTCAAATGGTGATATCGAATTTCATTATTTTCCATTTTTGCTTTTTCGATTTTTTTTGCAATGGATTCCTCAAACTTCAAATAGTCTAATTCTTCACGCTGTGTGAGAGAAATTTTATTATTTAAAGTCCTTTCATCTATTTGCAAATAATCAAGTACGGCATAATATGAACCTGAAAATACTACATCTCCTTTTTTCGTCACAATAAAGTGAGACAATTTGTTTTTTAGTTCAATTTTCATTAAGTTTTCTTTTTGGAAGTTGTTCATCATATTTTCCTCTCTAATTAATATAGAAGTAAATTGATAAACAACTCCCTAAGGAGTAAGGTTTCAATTTACTCCTTTTTGGATAATTAAATTATACTAATTCTATTGATTCTTGAAACATCACTTTCTTTTCATACAAAGTCAATTCTGAAGCTTTCTTGCCAAAAAGTTCAAAACATTTTTTTGCAATCCATTCAGATTGTTCTTGGTGTGCTGCTCGATTAGATTCAATGACTTCATTTTTACGTTTATTCAAAGTAATACGTAAATACTTTTTATATTCTCTATCATAAATTGCAGCCGTGCGGGCAGGATTAACTTCATACCAGGCACGTGTGACATTGTATGAGGTGTGGTTGAGAAGCCACGTTGTTTTTTCAGCTAAAGTTTTCATAAGTGCTCCTTTTCTGTAAAGTCCACAAGCACTCTCCCCGCAAGGAAGGGTGTCCTTGCGGAAATTGTATTTAGTAGTTGACAAGGGCTAGTTTATCCATTCTCGGTTCCAACTGGCCACCACGACACATTTTTGTCGTCCAAATTGAACAGCCCCTATAAATGCGCTCCGACCAATTGAAGCAAGCACATCTTCCCAATTAAAGGAAGGGTCATTCTCGTTATTTGCGATATGTTTAATCGCCGCAAATGAGATTGATTTTCCTTTATATTGAAAGGTATAAGCAAGTTCTTGTATCGTTAGTAAATCATTGGTGTAATAACCCTGCTGGGTTAAGTAACGTTGTTCTGATTTTTTTTAAGCGCATTTAAACTCCTTTAATCTTTAACATAGACAATTCCAAAATGATGGAAAAGTACTGCCAAGATAAAAATTAAGATTTCAGGATAAACAATATTGAATATCATTAGAATGATAGAAAGTACAAAAGAAACCGCTTAAAATGCAATGGCTATATTAAGGTAAGTATTATATTTCATAAAAAATTCTCCACCACCCTTTCGGTTGGTTAGATTGAGTATTCTCTTCTAAAAAATCAGATATCGCGATGGCTACGCTCCTAAATTATTCTCTCAACCGTTAAGAATAATTCAGTTTAAAAAGGCAATAGGACTCGAACCTGCATTGTGTACCTTACACCAAGATGAGGTATCGAACCTCATACGCTCTCGTTTCCTTCCAATTGAGCTATACCTTTTCTTGTGACCTATTAACTTCACAAATCTATTTTACTATGCTTAAAAATACCTCGTGAAAGAATCCCTTTTTTATCAATCCATATTATCATCAAGCCATTTGTACCATTCTGTATCTTTTATTGAGTCACTCATCATTTATCCCTTCCTTTTTTAGTTAATTACAAAAATTGAGAGTAGTATTCTGCTTCAAGTTGTTCTTCACTCTTACTAATATCTAATAACCCATAAATCAACAATATGGAGATGCAATAACAGCTGATACAAATAAAAATGGGAGTAAAAGAACTCTCCCAAGCGTTGTTACTAGTTTTTATATTTCATAATCGAATGGCTACCTTTCGTTTTCCTTTATCTCGTTTATGACTAGTCGGAGTAGACCACCATCGAACTGTATCGAGCTTAATGTTGAATCGTTCAGCAAGCTCTTCAGCGGACCCTTCATCTAAAAAGGTTTCCCCTTTATAAACAGCAAATTCATCCGACACTAATCCACCACTTTAACCAATCTTTTTTCAATTCATCGTCTGCCTAGACCTAAAATTATCCTAATATTTGTATAATGAGTTTTCTTTAAACCATATCACAGGAGGGGAAAGTAAATCGCTGATTCTCCTTTCCCTCCTTCCATCATTGTTCAGAAAAAGCCTCTAAAATTAATAGAGACTTTTTCCTGCTTCAAGATATTTTACTTTTTTTGGAGGGGGAAGGGGAGCCTCCCATTATAGTAAGAGTAAAGCTACTTACAAAAATCATTTATTTAGCATTTCATTTTTGAGTCAGATTTTGAAGCAATGCCACTCTTCTATGAGCGATAGGAATAAATTGACGTATTTCAAAATCATTGTATCCAACAAGTATTTTTTTATCGTTAAATATTAGTGGAGTTCTCAATATTTTGGGACGCCTTAATATATACGCAATGAATTCTTCTGTACTCAGCTCCTCATAATCAAAAAACGTTTGATCAGATCCGTCAATCTTCGTTTTTCTTGACCGATATTTCTCCAATTAGAGAATAATCGAAAAATATATGATATTGATTAAACCAAGTAATAGCTTTGACAGTCGAACTATCTTTCCTTTTTCTGAGGTAAATCTTAATGATACTATCACCTAGCTGCGAATCTTAATAACCACTACTCTAACCGTAAGAGCCACTCATAACATAGAATACACATTTTCCTTTTATCTTCATGACTGAGTGTTTCGAAAAGTACGTCACTTGGAGGTCTTTTATACTCAAGTTCTTCTCCTAACAAGTATTCAGGAGTTACCCCAAAATAATGTGCTAATTCAACTAATCTAGGCCCTGAAGGTCCTCGACCGTCTTTATAATTATGTAGCGCATTTCTTGGATAATTCAGTTCTCGCTCAATTTTATTGAAAGATTTTTCCGATGATTGAGCAAGTTCTTTAAGACATAGATAAAAGTTACTTACCATCATCTAATCCCTTTCACAAGCTACTAAAAGTTTGCCAACTTCGTTCAACGTTTTTTTAAAAATAATACAACAGCTGCACCTACAACAGCTAGACTTCCAAATAATCCAAGCAACATATTTAATTTTTCACCAGTTTCAGGCAATAAGCCTACTAATTTATCATTAGTACCTATTCCCATAGATATAGGATTCTGTGAAGTGATAATAGGTGTGGTTACTGAATTAACTGGATTAACCGGAGTAACTGGATTAACTGGATCTACTGGTTCTACTGGTTCTACTGGATCTACTGGATCTACTGGATCTACTGGATCTACTGGTTCTACTGGTTCTACTGGATTTTTTTCTTTGCTATAAACTACTGTTTCTACAATGTCCTTACTATCTTGGGTTAAGTCTGAAACTTTATTAATTATTTTTTTATCTGGAATATATCCTTTGATCTCAGGAGAACCTTTTTCATCAAAATAGTTTTTTAAAGTAGTCCACCCATTATCTTGAATCATTTCTCCAGTAACATTGTCTATAATTATCTCATGATTAAATATTACCTGATCATTTACATCTTGCGCTGCCATAGAACCATCTTTATAAACGTAATGCACCGTCTCGTTAATCAGCTTTGTTAACGATGATTTATCCGTTCCATCCGGCCAGACTGGACTATTTGGATCGTTAGGGTTAATAGGGGTATCTGGCTCTCGTGGGTTTTCTGGATTGACCGGAGTTACCTTATGCTGTAAATGTACTTGGTAATGTTGTGGGACTTCGCTAAATGTTATGTCATCCTTTGGATAATTATCTGAAACTAATTCGTACCCTCGATCTTCATAATATTTAATTTGATCAGCTGTTGAGTATCCTACTTTAGCCCCAACATTTCCACCTAGCTCAACTGTGGCTAATGTTTCATTAAGTGTGTCATCTATATATCTCACATCTGCTAAACCTTGACTTTGTTCATAAATATAGGTTACCTCTTGATTATCTGCTGTATACTTCCCAGACGTCTTTCCTTGAACCTCTTTAAACTTATATCCAGGGATTTCCTTTTGCTCTGTAGCCCAAGGTGTATCTAAATCTCCGGACTGTATCACATCATCAGATAAAGTATTCCCTGCTTCATCAATATAGTGAGCAACAACTTGGCCTTGAGCCACTGTATAATCAAAACCCTCTAACTGAAATTGTTGTAAATTTGTATGCGAACCTGTTGAAGCTGAGATCGCGAAGGACATAGATTTTTCATTACCTAGCAAAGAAGTAATGTTCTGAGTCCATATCTGACCATCATAATTTACGGTTAGGAGTTTACTAGTTCCATCATAATTTATACTAAATGGTTTGAATGCATTATTATCAGGTTCTGAAATCTGTTTTGCGCCTTCATTAATTGTATTAGCTACCCCAGAAGTTCCATCTACAAATGCTCCAAAAGCAACCCCTTTCCCGTGATCAGGTCCAAATTGTGCTGGATCTGGAGAGTAGCCATTCCCTCCTGTTGCGTTAAAGAAGGTATCTAGCTTGAAACCAAAAGCGCCTGAAATCCCTCCAAATCCCATTGCACCTCCTGAACTTCCAACTACGCTCGTATCACCAGGCTGTAAAACAAACGACATACCATCTGCTCCGCCATCTTTTTGAGATTTATTTCCTAGATTGACTTTTCCACTAAGTTGAAAAGATTGACTCATATCAATCTTAGTATTCAAAATGGCATTCCCAACCTGATTTTGTGTATCATTAGTTAGTGTTCCAATATCCCCTATGATCGATGCATTTCCATTATTTATAAAGTTTTGAGCAAAATCAGCTCCGTCAATATGGACTGTTCTAGCCCCTGAGATTCCCTTTGTATCTTGAACATTAAAAGTATCTGCAATTCCCTTTATTGAAGCGAGGGGTGAGAGCTGATTCATCAATAGTATCGTTGTAGAAAGTAAAATATAACTTATCTTCTTCATTAGTTGTTTAATTCCTTTCTGTCATTTTTTACCTTTATCATTTGGGGAGGCAAATTTCTGACAACTTCTTTTTCCTTAAATTTTAATTAAATCTTTTTCATTAACGTATAGATTTTTATCTCCTGATGGATACTCTATCGTATATAAACGCCTATCATCTTTTCCATTATTAATCTCTGTCACTATTCCTTCCCAAGTTCTATGGCTTTTTAAATCATAACCGTTTTCTTCAGCAACCGCCCCTTCAGAAATTCTTACTTTATCTCCAAGATTAAAACTTCTCTCTCCATTTTGTAGTTCCTCTTCTTTGTTTTTTGATTGATTGGAAAGCGGGTGGCTTTTCAAATATTCATAAAATCCTCTGACATTTGCGGTTTCAGGTTGTTCCGGAATCCATATTTCCTGTCCAAATTGAGAATAAATAGTGTGTTCCAGTAGATTTGCCCCGCCTCCTGTAAGGATTACTAAATCTATATTATTGAATGCCTGTCCTGAGTAAACCTCCTCTTCAAAACGACGCTTTCCATAGTTTTTTATTTCTTTTTTAAAGAGTGATGTTAAATCTTCTTCTGTGCTTACTCCTGTTTTCATTTTATAGTTTTTTGAAATTAACATTTCTTGAATATTTATTTGATTATTTCTTCGATTATTATTGATTCCTTTAGTTTTTATTTTATCAACTAATAAGCGAATCAATCGGTTAACTCCCAGGGTATCTTGGTTGATCTCTCTTTGTTGAAACCCATCATATACCGTACGTAATCGTGTCATTCCCCCATAATCAATAATCAACGTTCTTACATCTGGAGTAATGCCTCCTTTCATTTTTTCAAAAAGAACCAACGAACCAAATTCTTGGGGAAGTACTTCAATGTTTTTCACTTCAAATTCAATCGGTAAATTGTCAATAAAAACAACATGTTCTCCAATCAACCATTGAATTACTTCAAAATCTTGACCTGCTGTAGAAAGATATTCATCATCAGGCATTCCCATAGCAAGTGACAATACAACCTTATCTGATAATTCTTGGTTATATAATTCTTCGACATACTTTGCAATTGCAAATAGAACAAGCTTTTTATAGAGTTGGTTATCGTATCTTGATTCACCAGTACCATTAGTATCAATAACTGCTTGCCCAAACTTAAAAATATTTTTTCCCCATACATAGCAGCTTTCTTCGTTATCTTTTTCTAATGAAAATATTTCGAACCCATTTTCTTCTAAATAGTCAATATTATTACTAAAAATATAGGAAACTTCCTCATACCTTGCCAACGAGGCTGGATAGACCATCGGTTGTTCTTGCCCATCTCCAACTATTTTCACAAGTTTATTACCTATGTCAATGCCTAATTTATAGATTTTATCTGTCATTCATTTACCCTCTATTTCTTTTTAAATAAATAGTCCTATTCCAGCATTACTTTTTGGAATAGGACTATTTTTCTAAGAACAAGTAAAATAATCAAATTACTCATTACGACCAATAGCTAATTTAAAAAATAATTTGCTATTTCTTTAATTTTCCTTTTTTTCTTTTCTCTTCTTTGCGGCGATTGCTGCTAACATTCCCAATCCAGCAAGCATTCCACCAACTCCAGCTAATGGACCATTTTCCTCTCCCGTTTTAGGAAGAGTTCCAAAGTCTTTACCAGAATTAGAATTATTAGTATGACTACCACTATTATTTCCCGAATCACTATCTGGTATAAATTCACTATCTGAAGTAGAATCAGAATCGCTTAAAGAATCACTACTGCTATCACTTACTGAATCACTGTCTGAAACTGAATCGCTATCTGAGACTGAGTCTGACGTTGAATCACTATCACTTACTGAATCTGAGATTGAATCGGATGTTGAATCGCTATCACTTACTGAATCGGAGATTGAATCGGATGTTGAATCGCTATCTGAAACTGAATCACTGATTGAGTCTGATGTTGAATCACTATCACTTACTGAATCACTGATTGAATCTGACGTTGAATCACTATCACTTACTGAATCAGAGATTGAATCCGATGTCGAATCGCTATCTGAAACGGAGTCACTGATTGAGTCAGAAGTTGAATCGCTATCTGAAACTGAATCACTGATTGAGTCTGATGTTGAATCGCTATCTGAAACTGAATCACTGATTGAGTCTGACGTTGAATCACTATCACTTACTGAATCACTAATTGAATCGGACGTTGAATCACTATCTGAAACGGAGTCAGAGATTGAATCCGATGTCGAATCGCTATCTGAAACTGAATCAGAGGTTGAGTCTGACGTTGAATCGCTATCTGAAACGGAGTCACTGATTGAATCGGATGTTGAATCGCTATCTGAAACGGAATCACTGATTGAGTCTGACGTTGAATCGCTATCTGAAACTGAATCAGAGATTGAATCTGATGTCGAATCGCTATCTGAAACTGAATCACTAATTGAATC
>NZ_JACVUQ010000022.1:0-10684 GCF_016516525.1 Lactococcus sp. S64
TTAAAAACAAGACTTTTAGAATACAAAAAAGCCCACCAAAAGTGGTAGGCTACTCTTTCACTAAAGCACCAAAACATCATATTCTTGCACTTTTACACGCGCTTTTAGATTTTCTTATCATCTAAAGCAAAAAAGCCATTATAAAATGACTTTTTCTTTTAAATCAATCCTTTAGCTTTCAAATATCTTTCTGCTACTTTTGCAGCATCTTCTTGTTTGACATTAACATCATAATTCATCTCAATCATCTCTTGGTCAGTAATTTTTCCTGACAGTTTATTGAGAATCTTTTTGAGTTCAGGATATTTTTTTAATAAACTTTCTTTCATCAATGGTGCTGCTTGGTAAGGTGGGAAAAGATTTTTATCATCTTTCAGGACAGTCAGATTATATTGCTTGATTTGACTATCAGTAGAATAAACCTCAACGACATTCACAGCACCAGAATTTAGTGCTTTATAAATTAAACTATTTTGCATGGTTTTGACATTTAAATCAAGACCATAAAGCTTTCTCAAACCAATATTTCCATCTGAACGATTAGCAAACTCAACGTCAAAGCCTGCAGTTAAACCTGAAACATTCGCTAAATCAGAAATTTTGGTGAGCTGATGCTCTTTAGCAAAATCAGATTTGACGGCAATTGCATATGTATCTTGAAATTTCATTGGGGACAGATATGTAAATTGATTAAGTTTTTTTATTCCTTCTTCTGCCTTTTGCCAAACGACATTAGGATCAGTTGAACTCACTGGATCTTTCAAAAATGTTGAAGTAATGGTTCCTGTGAATTCAGGATATAAATCAATTTTTCCAGCTTTCAAAGCATTATATAAGAAAGTGGTATCACCAAAATTAGATTTTAAGTTCACGCGAATATTACTATCTTTTTCAATCATTAGTTTATACATGTTAATCAAAACATCAGGTTCTGCTCCCAATTTACCAGCAATTGTAATTTGTGGATGATTAGAAGTTTGAGGTCGATAATAAGAGCCTCCAAGAACGAGTAAGCCAATGAAAAAACTGATGAGAATTGTTTTTATCTTGGCTTTTTCTAAAAATTTTAAAAGACTACTGAAAATAATCGCTAAAAGTGCTGATGAAATTGCTCCAATTAAAATCAATGAAACATCATTCATATTGATTCCGAGCAGAATAAAGTTCCCTAAGCCTCCAGCACCAATCAAAGCAGCTAGTGTTGCGGTACCAATGACCATAACTGTACTCGTCCGAATTCCTGCCATGATAAAGGGCATCGCTAATGAGAGCTCAAATTTCATCAATCGTTCTCTTCGATTCATCCCAAATGCTGTTGCAGCTTCGATTAAAGAAGGTTCAATTTGCTCTAAACCAGTATAAGTATTTTGAACAATAGGGAAAATCGCATAAACAACAAGAGCGACAATTGCTGGTAAACTTCCGATTCCGATGAATGGAATCAAGAGTCCTAGCAGTGCCAAACTAGGTATAGTTTGAAAAATTCCAGTGACTTGCAAAACTGGTTCAGCAATTTTGGGAAGACGTCGTAACAATAAAGCTAAAGGAATCGAAATCAGAATTGCAATAAAAATTGAAATTAATGAAATCTGGATATGTTCTAAAAGCGCCTGCCAAAATTGGCCTTGCTGGCTTTGAAAAGTTGAAATTAGCTGATTCATTTGTCACCTCCTGCGATATAGCATATAATATCATCTGAGGAAATTGACTTGCCCTTGTATTTTAAAACTTCCTTATCAGAAAGACGATTAATTATTTCCGAAATAGCCGTATTGTCAGCAACTTCTTGCGCTTCTGGATTTACTGACAGCTCTGTCAGTAATAAATTTTCAACAGAAACCGTTGATAAATTCTGACGGTATTCTTTAAAAAATGTTTTAACGAAATCATTTGCCGGATGTTGATAGATATCTGCTGGTTCAGCAATTTGTTGGATTAATCCATCATTCATTACAGCGACTCTGTCAGCTAAATAGAGCGCTTCATCTAAGTCATGTGTCACAAAGACCACTGTTAAATTCATTTTTTTCTGTAAGTCTTTGATAAATATTTGTAACTGACGTCGTGAAATTGGGTCAAGTGCTGAAAAAGGTTCATCCATTAAGACAATTTTGGGATTTGCGGCAATGGCTCGTAAAATTCCTACCCTCTGTTGCTCACCACCTGATAATTCACTAGGTTGGCGTTGAGCGTAATCTTTAGGATTCAAACCAACTAAATCAAGTAGCTCATTGGTTCTGTCAGCAATTTTTGCTTTATCCCACCCCTTCATTTCAGGAATTAAAGCAATATTTTCTGAAACAGTCAAATTAGGAAAGAGAGCAATTTGCTGCAGCACATAGCCCACAGATAAGCGCAATTTTCGTAAATTTGCCGTTGATATTTCTTCCTTATTGATTAATATTTTTCCCTCACTGTGAGTGACTAATTGATTAATCATTTTTAAAGTAGTCGTTTTCCCACTTCCACTCGGCCCCACTAACACAAAAAACTCTTGGTCTTTAATTGTAAAATTAGCATGATCAAGAATTTTTTTGTTAGCAAAAGCCTTGGACACATTCTGGAATTCAATCATGAATGTCCTCATTTCTATCAGTAAAATTTACTGACAGCTTGAAAATAAAGTCTGTCAGTAAAAAATTTATTCTGCCGTAACTTATTGTTTCTACTATTATAATGTCGGTAGTAATTTATTTTCTGTCAGTAAAAATATTCTAAGTCACTAGCCACTGTTGGATAAGTGAAAATCATTTTTTCAACATCCGCCAAAATCATTTTTTGTTGAATTAAAATATTAATTAAATTAATCACTTCATCAGCCACTGAACTTACCGTTGATGCCCCCACGATTTCTCGCTTTTCATTGAGTGCAACTTTTAATTTTGCCAAGGGGTCATTAATTCTTTTATAAGTATACCAAGAACTTAAATCTAAAGTCTTGGTATGAATCCCCTCACCTGCCAAATGGCCAACCTCAGCCAGTTTTGCCGTTCCAAAAATGATTGTAGGAATTGCTGGATAAGCAATTTTTTGCGGTTCATCCTTAACTAAATTTTCACCTAAATAAGCTCCTTCAAAAGAAGAAACAGGCGTCAAATGAGGTTGATTTTTAGAAAGTACATCTCCCATCGCATAAATTTTAGAATTGCTTGTTTGTAAATATTCGTTTACCTTGATACCTTTAGCATCCGTTTCGACACCTACTTTTTCTAAATTTAGCTTATCACTATTTGGCTGACGGCCTACTCCCGCAATCACTAAATCTGTTTTATGTTCAAAATCAGTCCCGTCAGTCAGTAAAAATCCGTCAGCAACTTTTTCGACTTTATTTACAGAAATATCCTCGATAAATTTAATACCTTGAGCTTTAAGGTAATTAATAAATTCTTGCCCCATTTCTTCATCAAAATGAGCAACTCTCGCTTTTTTACGTGAAATAATAGTAACATCGCTTCCAGCCGCTTTAGCAATTTGAGCCAGTTCTAATGAAATTGGCCCACTCCCTAAAAAGCTGATTTGAGCGGGAAATTCTTCAAGCGCTAAAAAATCATTACTTGTTTTTAAAAATTCTTTTCCAGCAATATCTAAAAGACGTGGACGGCTTCCTGTTGCGATAATGTAAGTTTTAGCTTGATAAGTTTTCCCTTCAACTTCAAGCTCTCCTTGATCATTAAAAGCGGCACTGCCATATATTGTTTCTATTCCAGCATTTTTCAAACCAGTAAAAGTTGATTTTTCATAAGGGTCAGTAATATTTAGTTTACGACTTTTCAGCCCTTTCCAATCAATGTTTAATTCACCAGAAATACCCTGCCCTTTTAACTGTTCGACACGACTTTTGGCTTCGACAACTGCCATCATCATTTTTGTTGGGTCACAACCATAGTTTGGACAAGTTCCTCCCCATTTATCATTCTCAATAATTCCGATTTTGTTATCTTTAGTCTTTAAACGATAAGCTAATCCTAGTCCACCGGGTCCGGCACCAATAATAATATAATCAAACATTCTTTAGCCTCCTAATTATTAATAGATCTTTAAAATGTACTCATGATACAACACTTTAGCTTAATTCTACTTTTTTTCTCTAAAATAATAAACTATTTTGCTTTATATAGAAAAAATTCAGTAGCCTAACTACTGAATTATCCTTCATGAAATTGTTCTTCAATATCCAAATTATAAGAAGCTTCTGTTGCCACTTTAATTTGAATCTCTCTCTTTTTTCTTGGTAAAAATTTTCTAATCTCATCATCATTGTAACCAACTTGTAGTCGCTTATGATCGACAATTAAAGGTCGACGTAAGAGCGTTGGATTTTCTTCAATTATTTGAATCAAATTATTTAATTTAATCGTTTCAAAATCAATATTTAATCGTTGATAAGCTTGACTTCTTCTAGAAATGATATCTCCAGTTCCTTCCTCAGTCAATGCTAAAATCTCTAATATATCTTCCTTACAAATTCGACTCGTAACCAAATTTATTTCTTGGTAAGCAAGATTTTGTTTCTCCAACCATTCTTTTGCTTTTTTACAAGAGCTACAAGATGCTACTGTGTATATTTTTATCATAGTGTTCACCTCATTTTTTTCTTATGGCTTTCTCATTTATATCTTAATTATATTTTACCATAAAAAGACAATTTGTAAAGGGTATCATGAGGAAAAGATTAGGAATTAATTCATTTTTAACCTAAATGAAAAAAACTGCAAAAATACAGTTTTTTTCATTTTATTTATAAATTCGTTTGATTCTATCAGAAAGTAAACAAAGCACTTCATAATTTATCGTTCCACGCCAATCAGCAACATCTGTCGTCGTGATTTCATTAGTCTTATCACGACCAATCAGGGTAACTTTTGTTCCTAGAGGATAAGATTTATCAAGTTTTATCATCATTTGATCCATACAAACTCGACCAACAATCTCACAAAATTCTCCATTTACCAACACTTTGAAGCCTTGCATTTGACGAGTCCAACCATCAGCATAACCAATTGGAACAGTTCCAATCCATGTTTCTTCACTTGTTTCATAAGTTGCACCGTAACCAACTGTTTCGCCTGCGGCTATTTTTTTAATATGAGTCAATTCAGAAACTAAAGAGAGAGCAGGTTCGATTTCAAAAGGAAGTTCCAAAGTTTTACCACTTGGATTCAAGCCGTACATTGAAATACCTAAGCGTTCAATAGCTTGAACCTGTTCTTTATGCCATAAAGCGGCGGCCGTATTAGTTGAGTGAACAAATTTTGGTTTACGTGATAAGCCGGCCATAATTTTGTTAAATCTTGCCTGTTGATCTTTAAATTTTGTATCATCAGCCATATCGGCGGTCGCAAAGTGAGTGAAAATCCCTTCAAAATTAATCGCATATTTATCTGCAAGTTCAATCATCTGATTTGCTTCTTCAACATCCCGAATCCCAATCCGACCCATACCAGAATCTACACCAATATGAATTTTTAAATCTGAAAGTTCTGCTTCTTCTTGAACAACCAATTTTAACCATTCTAAACTTGGGGCAGTAAGACTGATATTAAGAGCAGCTGCAATATCAACATCTTCTGGAACAATTCCTGATAAAACTAAAATCGGTTTAGTTACCAAATGATTCCGTAATTCAATTGCCTCATCAAGGTTTGATACACAAAAACCGCCTACCAAATCGCTCACCGCTTTAGAAACCTCAACCGAGCCATGACCATAAGCATCTGCTTTCACTGCTGGCCAAATTTCCGCATTAGGGTGAATATGTTTTTTAAATTTTTCAATATTATTTCTAATCGCCTTTAAGTCAACAATGGCTGACGTATTGCGATGTGGAGAAGTTTTCATCTTTTAAACCTTCCTCTAGTTTAAGCAAAAATTTTTATTACTTCTTAATTCTTTTCCAAAACAACAAAAGCAACAGCTTCTAAATTACTATGCGAGATAGATAAATGAACCTGTCCATCAAAAGGATGTTTAGTAAAATAGGGTTTTCCTAATTCATCATTTTTGATTTCAAGGTCATGCATGCCCAAAGCCTTACCAAATCCCGTACCGTAAGCTTTAGAAAAAGCTTCTTTTGCTGCCCAACGTCCCGCAAGAAATTCAGTTTTACGAGCGGTAGATTGAAAACTATTATATTTTTCTAATTCCACTGCCGTAAGAACCTGTTCCACAAAACGTTCAGAACGTGTCAGTGCTTTTTGAATTCGAGAAAGCTCTACATTATCAACACCTGTTCCAAAAACCATTTTTCCACCTCTATTTATGGAATAAAAGGTTAAAATCTGGCAAATTATGCCAGATTTTTAAACCCTTAAAAGTTTAGTCACTAAACTCTTTAATTTTATAAATTACTTTGTAAGTTCATAAATTGCTTCAGCATAAATTACTGCCGCTTTATAAATATTTTCAACAGGTTTCATTTCATTAGCTTGGTGCATTGAATCAGGTTCCCCTTCAAACATCGCACCATAGGCAACTCCACGTTCTAAAAGACGTCCAAATGTTCCACCGCCGATGATTGTTTCATAACCTTTAAGGCCTGTATGTTTTTCATAAACATCAATTAATGTTGATACAAGTGGGTCTGACATTGGAACATAATGTGGAACATGAAGGTGTTTTGAAAGTTCAACTTCAACAACACCATCAAGTTTAGCAAGAATTTCTTGCATACGTTCTGGACTATTTCCTTGTGGGAAACGGAAGTTAAGCGCGATTTTACCTTCAGAATTCTCATCAAATGACCAAACACCAGCGTTCATTGAAGTATTACCCATTAATTCATCAACATAAGCTGTTCCCAATTTTTCACCTTCATGGTCTTCAAGAAGTTTTTCAGCTCCAACTTTAATGAAAGCAGCAGCACCACCAGCAAAATTAAATTGGTTCAAGAATAAAGTAAGGTAAGTTGCTCCATTTACACCTTTTTCTGGCATCGCACCATGTGCTGATTTACCATAAAGTGTAATTGTCGCTTTTCCAGCACTTTCTTCAAGGTCAAAACGAAGATTTTTGCTTGCATGTTCAGCTACGAATTTTTCAAGTGCAGCTTGTAAATCTTTAGCACCTGAAATTACTGCAGTTGCAGATTCTGGAACCATATTTTCGGCAAGACCAGCTTTAAAGCTGTGAAGAACAACTTCTCCATCATTTTTGCCTACAAAATGGAGATATTCTGTAATATTTCCTTTTTCACCATTGATAATTGGGAATTCAGCATCAGGTGAGAAACCAAAGTCAGGCAATGGCAATTCACAATGTTCAAAATAGTAATCCATATCTGCCCAACCAGTTTCTTCGTTTGTTCCAACGATAAAACGGATTTTTTTGCTTAATGGAAGATTGAGTTCTTTCAAGATTTTAAGGGCATAGTAACATGCAACAGTTGGACCTTTATCATCAGATGCTCCACGAGCATAAAGATTACCATTACGAATTTCTGGTTCAAATGGATTTGAATCCCAACCAGAACCTGCAGGAACAACGTCTAAGTGACCGATAATTCCAAGAACTTCTGCATCATCACTTGCACCATTTTCGTATTCAAAATGTCCAACATAATTATCATAATTTTTAGTTGTATAACCATCACGTTCAGCAATCTTCAAGAATGCATCCAATGCTTTTCTTGGACCAGGACCAAATGGATTTTCAGCATCTGCATGTTCCATATCCATTGCAGAATCAATGCGCAAAAGGCTAAATAAATCTTCCATCAAAGCGTCTTTACGCTTTTCAACTTCGGCTTTAAAATCAATAGTTGTCATAATCTTCTCCTTGAAGTAGTATATTTATCTATTATAGCACATCTTGTCAATAGGGTTCAATATATTCCAGTAGGTTAACCTAATTACATAGTAAAAAGACAAATATTTTTTCCATGCGAGTCTCTGCAGAACTAGAGGATGCCTTTTATCCTCATTATTACTATTACTCATGTTTATAATTCATCAAAGAAAATTTTATTAACTTTTGATCCCCTAACACTTTAGAATATAATTTTGCTATCTTTTATATTATCTTGATCATAAAATAGGTACAACTGGCAGATTGTAATAATCAACATAAAAAAGTATAGAGTCCTTATAAATTCTGTTTCATAAAAGAAAGATTTCAAGATGTAATCTTCTTGAAATCTTTCTTTGTTTATCATAAACCAGTTTTCTATAACATTAACTATTATTTACATTCTAGTCTTAAGAAATAGAATCATTTATTCCCAGAGTTAGAAAAGCCACCCCTTCTAATAGCGCGCGTTGGGCAAAGTATCCCGTTGAAACAGCACGTTGATATGTAGCCACTTTTTTCAATATTTTTTGATAATCATTTTCATTTAATTTTTCAAATACCCTATCAATATCGTTAAGATCATCAACTATTAACCCTATCCCTGCTCTTTCAACTAATTCTTTTACTGCACTATCTGATCGAACTAGGACGGGTAAACCGGAAGCCAAATATAACGAGAGCTTGGAAGGGCTAGTGTAAGCAGAATAACTGTCCCAATCATAATTATTTGTATTTGTCGTAACATTGTTAATGAGATCGACTGCTCCAAATCCACCATCAAATATTTGAGGTAATTCAATTGCTTTTCTATGTGGTAAAACAGTAATATTTTCTCTAGTACTATTGCTGCTTCCTATCACCACTATATCGGTTTTTCCATGATAATTTTTCAAAGAAATAGCCCTACCACTTGCTATATAAATTTTTTGTTTCCAGTTTTTTGTTTTAATTGGCCCATTATAAATAAAATCAAGAAAATCAAAACTTAGCATTGGGGTTGAAACTCCTTCTTTTTTTAAACGTCCTGCAAATTTTTTTGTCGGTACAATCAATAGATCAAAAGTTCGAAGTTGCTCCAATAAAAAATCTGTTTTTGGATTATAATCCCCTTTATACAACCAAGTATGTAAATCAAGAACAAATGCTATCAGCTTGACATTTTTCATTTTTTTCAAAAAATCAATGCACTCTTTTTGAAAATTCATTGCTAGAATATAAAGCGGAAAAGGTAAGAGTACTATGTCTCCAGGCTTTACCTGCGAAAAAAGCCCTTCAATTATTTCCGCACGACGAGTACTATTATTTGCTAAATCATCATAAAGAATATAATTAATCTCTCTAAACCCAACATTTGAAGCACTTGTCGAAAGATTTTGTACTGCAAGATAACGGTTATCTGAAGGTTGTTCCCCTTCTAAACGTAGAACCCAATTAGTCATTATTCTGTTTCTCCGATTCCTTTATAAACATTGTCCTCATAACCTAGTTCTAATGTTCTTATAGCATTAAGTAGAGCACGTTTGGTAAAGAGCCCCGATGCTACCGCTCCCTGTATTCTAATTACTGATTCTAACATAATTTGATAATCCGCTTCTGTCATTTTTTCTATAATAGTATCAATACTTGCCAAATCGGGCACGACGATACCAATTTTATTCTTCAAAACCCAAGTAGCATATGGACTATCTTCTAATACAACTAGAGGTATACCAGATGCAAGAAAAATAGACATAGACATTGAATTTTTATATTTTTGAGAAAGATTTCTTTTTTCTTTTATCGAATCATACATTTCCGGAATATCAACTAAACCAAATCCACCTTTCAAATGATAAGGGAGCTCCTCAAATGTATCAATTGAACGAAAAGTGACAGAACTTGAAATAGATGAGTTAGGTAAAGATTGTCCATAAATAGCTAGTGGTGTTTTAAATTCTACTATATTTTCAAAATTAGGAATAGGATGTTCAACAATATAAATAAGTTGTTTTGAAAGCTTCATTTCATAAATCCTTTTCTGAGATAAAAAGTCATTGATTATCATTGGAATCATTGGCTTTGTAACATTATCCCGTCTTAACATTTCGGACATTTGCTCATTTAAAGTAACAAGTAAATCAAATTTAACCATCTGAGAGAGAAAAAAATCTGATTCAGGATTATATGGTTTATTATCATTATATGTAATCACTTCATTAATAAAACCAATTATTTTTATATCTTTTTTTTGTTTTAACCTATCAATTAATTCATTTTGAAAATTAAACTGAATCCACAGAGGTAGCTGTATAACAACAACGTCTCCCTCCTCCACTGGAGCTATCATTGATTCAATTAAATTGGTACGACGGCTTCTATTATTTTGCAAATTAACAAAAGGTACGTAATTAATTTCTTTAAAACCGATGGTTCTGGCTGCTTCCGCTACCATTCTATTAACAATGAAAAGTGGTTCGTTGATTTCATCAATCGGATTTATTGAGGACAACTTTGTTATCCAGTAGTTCATAATATGCTGCTCCTATAAGAAGTACTCCATTGAAAAGTGAAAATAATTTTTCACAATGGGCTAAATATTGTTAAATTAAGATTATATCTAACAAATATACTATTTAGGTTAACTAATTAATGCTTAATTAAAAAGTAAATGTCGTTATAGATCCTTGATCATCAATTTTCTTTTCTCTTTCTCTTAACTCCAATAGCTACAAGAAGCATTGTCAGGGTTGTAAGTAAAGTTCCAATTTCAGTCAAAGAATCTCCTGATTCTTCACCAGTTTTAGGTAAATATCCTGAATTTGAATCACTGTCTGAAACTGAATCGGAGATTGAATCTGACGTTGAGTCACTATCTGAAACTGAATCGGAGATTGAGTCTGACGTTGAATCGCTATCTGAA
>NZ_JACVUQ010000023.1:0-9809 GCF_016516525.1 Lactococcus sp. S64
GGCATCATCGGAAATCTTATTGCCATCCGTATCTACATATTTAGCAGTAACGTCTCCGCCAGCGACTGGATCTTTTGTATAAACATAAGTCACCGTCTGAGCTTGATCTGTGAAGGTACCGGTAGTATTTCCTTGAACTTCTTTGAAAGTATAACCATCAATTGTTTTTTGTTCCGTGGTGTAAGACTCACTAATATTACCTGATTTCACGACATCATCAGAAATCTTATTGCCATCTGTATCTACATATTTAGCAGTAACGTCTCCACCAGCGACTGGATCTTTTGTATAAACATAAGTCACCGTCTGATCGTTAGCTGTATAACTGCCTGTAGTGTCTCCCTGAACTTCCTTAAAAGTGTACCCTGTAATATTCTTCTGTTCTGTGCTCCATGGAGTATCTAAATCACCAGACTGAGTAACATCATCAGCTATTTTATTACCTTCATCGTCTACATAGTGAGCAATAACTGTTCCTTGAGCCACTGTATAATCAAAACCATCTAATTGGAATTGCTGTAAATTTGTATGTGTTCCTGTTGAAGCTGAGATCGCCAAGGACATAGATTTTTCATTTCCTAACAACGAAGTTACATCTTGACTCCATGTTTGGTCATCATAACTTACGGTTATTATTTTACTTGATCCATTATAACTAATACTAATTGGTTTGAATGTATTATTAGCAGGCTCTGTAATCTGTTTTGCACCTTGATTTATCGTATTAGCTACCCCGGATGTCCCATCTACAAAAGCTCCAAAGGCCACACCGTTCCCATGCTCAGGTCCAAATTGTGTGGGATCTGGAGAGTAGCCGCTCCCTCCTCTCCCGTTAAAGAAAGTATCTAGCTTGAAACCAAAGGCACCCGAAATCCCCCCAAATCCCATGGCTCCCCCTGAGCTTCCAACTACACTTGTATCACCAGGTTGTAAAACAAAGGACATGCCATCAGCTCCACCATTTTTTTGTGATTTATTTCCTAAATTTACTTTTCCATTAAGTTGGAATGATTGACTCATATCAATCTTCGTATTTAAAATGGCATTTCCGACTTGATCTTGGGTATCATTTGTTAGCGTTATAGTATCTCCTGTAATCGAAGCATTTCCATTATTTACAAAGTTTTTAGCAAAATCAGCTCCATCAATATGAATGGTTCTAGAACTCGATGTTGCTTTAGCCTCTTGAAAATTAATTGTATCTGCCGATCCCTTTATTGATACCAATGGAGAAAACTGATTCATCAATAATATCGTTGCAGAAAATAACATGTGACTTTTTTTTATCTTCATTAGTATTTAATTCCTATCATTTTTGTTTTATCAGAAAAATAATAATTTTTCTGAGTATTACATCGTAGCTTTTTTACTACAAACATAATTATAACCTACTTTCTATCATTATGCAAGACTATTTCAAATAAATTACAATAATAACGAAATACAACCTATCACCATTCAGGGTTAGTGATAACAATATCCTCATATTTCATTTTATCAGAAAAACTTTTATTTTTAGTACTCTTTTATAATCCTTATGCTTAAGCTATTTCTGTCTCCTGCTTTATCACAACTTCAACATTTCCTGATTTTTTTACATAGTAAACATGTTTATTATGCGTTTCTCCTAAAGTCTGTGCAAGTGTCTTAGTTTCTTTATCTATGACACGTAAAATACCATCGAGCTCAACGATTAAAATATTTTTATAATTTGATCAAGTGGGCTTCACATTGGCGAATTCACCGTTTGATAAGATAATTTGTTCTTGTTTTTTGTTCATTTTCTCTCTCCATTCTCGTCTATTTTGAGGGATAATAAAAGACACCTGTATAATGCAAGTGTCTGGGTACAAAATTTCTCTATACTTAAAAGATTATTTTGGTACTTGTAGTTTAATAAGAATCCCTTAACAAACCTTAATTTGAAACAACTTGAAATCTTAGAAATGTTTTGTTATGATAACCCCCTACAGCTTATCTGCATAACTTCCTTTATCATTTAAAAAATAATCTGTTTTTATCCACTAACACCTGAGCGGGTTTCTTTTTATTTTAGGAGTATTTATGACCAAAACTTCCATTTCGCATTCCCTCAAAAAACAGCTTAACAGTATAATTCACTCTCTTGGGATACATTCAAAAGACTACGCACACCATCCTAAAGATTTTACAAGAAATAGAAAACTCACTGACTTAATTTATTTTTTGCAAATAAAATGGGAGTTCTAAAATGGCGGGGATGATGTTGGACGAGGCCAATCAAATATTCAAGATTTGGGGCTTCAATCACAGCTTTATGTATTTTGGCCCATTCCCCTTTTTCCTTTGCACTTGAGGATTCTCTGACTTCTAGTTCAGGTGTTCCTCGGTCTGTGAGCGTCAGTATATTTTTTAAATCTTCAAAGTTAAGTTCATGCATCTTTTTTTTGACAAAAGGGATATTATAATCTTTAAGCCAAGCGACGACTTTTCTCGAACTTGCGCATGAGTTACTGGTAATTAATGTGAGCATTTCTTTCTCCTTTTTAGTTGGCTTGGTTTGTCATCTTAAATTGTTCATTTAGGACCCTATGCCATAAGCCAAGAAGCGCGTCTTTCTGTTGTCGGATCATTCGATAATTTGCAAAACGATAGGTGCATTTCCCTTCTGAGGTAATCTGTGTTGCCTTAATTAACCACCCTAAACGAGGATAGCCATGAGTGGCTAATTCTTTATGTCCTTTTCCCTTCACAGAGATATAAAAGCTGAGATAACCTCTGGATAGATTTTTAAATTTTTTGGTTCCATATTTAACTTTTCCGCGGGTAATATAAGGTTCAATCAATCCTTCAAACTGAATGACATCTCCTAGACTAATTGTTCCACTTCGATCTACTTGTTCATCTTCTTCAGTTAATCCTGAATTATTGATGTAGCCATCCGTTAGGTCACTCATTTGATGATTACTCATCTTAATCCAAACATGGCTATCAATGATTGTGCCATTCCTTTTATCATTTGTAATAAGACTCGGTGAAGAGAGACAAATTCTAAGTACGCCATTAATGATTTTTGCGTCTGTAATCACCCCTGAAATTCCAACCCACGCGCCACTGTAATCTGATAAGAATTCTCTTCTATCATCTGTCGTCTTACTTCCTTCATACATGAATCCCCATTTCATGGCTAAAATTTCATGAAAAGCTTGAGTACTTTTAGGACGTTACAATAGCACAGGAGCAACAGGTTTCATGAGTTCTTGTTCTAGATATTTTCTTTGAATCTTCTTATTATCGATTAATCGGTTCCCAGATTTTGTTTTAAGCTTTTGTTTTTTATAGCCTTGTACCGCTTTTTTTATTTTTTGCGATTGATTTATTTTTGACATGTTTTATATTTCCTTAGTTATGGTTTAACTTATTATCCCACAGGAAAAAAATTGGCATGAAGAAACTTCTTTTTTAAGATAAAAAAATAGATCCTTTTTAGAATCTATCTTTATTTCATTAACTCAATGAATTGAAATAGCGTGCTTTTATTTTAGAATATGAAGCCACAACGATTCCCTTTTTTCGTAGTCGTGATTTATAAGCCTTGATTGAACCTTCTGTTCGTTCTAATTTATTAGCAATTTGTTCATTGGTCATATAACGTGAAACTCTAATAATATAGTCATTCTCTCTAGCCGTGAAGTTTCTCATGGAAACTTTTTTGGATTGAGTAACAATGTTTAAGGCTTTACATTTGCGATCCACCGTTGTCCAGTCCCGATTTAGAATTTGAGCAATCTCCCCGATACTTTTCTCTTTGGACAATTCTTGTAATTGTTCAAGTTCCTGCTCTGACCATTTACGAACGGTAAATTCTCGGTAGCCCAAAGCATATTTGGCTTGTTTGATCGCACTTTGGCTCCGATTCATGTAGATTGCAATTTCTTCATTCGTTTTTCCTTGCTCGATGAGTGTTTCAAGAAGATTCCGTTCGTCTTTGGACCACTGTTTATTTTGCGGATTTCCCGATTTAAGCCCAAGTGTATTCCGTTGCCCTCGAATGGAATCTGGTGTTCGTCCCATTCTTCTTGCAATCTCCTCATCCCCAGCGAATTTCACTAAATGATGAAGTTGATTGATTTCTTCTGGAGTCCACTGTTTTTCTTTGGCCAAGCAACCACAAGATTTCACACTGCCTTGCATGAGATGATTCACACTGGCCAGTTTTTTATTGCCACACTCGCACTGACAAAGCCAAAGCGTATAGCCAGAAGCCCTTTTATCTGTTGGCTCTATTGCCGTCAAGCGACCAAATGTTTGGGCTGTAATATCTCTTCCCCTCATTTATTATTTCCTACCTTTTTTTATTCGAAAACATTTTAGAAAACATTGACCCTAAGAGGCCTAACAATACTCCGATGATTAAGACAAGCGGCCACCGCCAATCAATGCCCTTTTTAACCGAAGTGATTGCACTTGTCAAATTCTTAATGCTTAACGGTTGCGCAAAGAAATCAAACAATTGATTCTTATTCGAATTTTGACTTCGCGTATTTGCTAAGACTTTTCCGAAATTACTATTATAATCTTTACTGTCTTTAAGCGAACCATTTCCTTTATTGAGTAACTCATCCGTATTCTTCAAAAGTTTTTCCGCAGAAGTTTTTGTTTCTTGTGTGGTCGCAACCATTTGGGTAAATTCATTGCCATTATCTTTAATCAATTGCGCACTTTTAGAAGTCTCATCTGCACTTTTAGCCGTTGATGTTGAAAGTTCAGAAATCGTTTTGTAAAGTGCATCACTCGCAGCTGTATCTTGATAGAGCGCAGTATCATCCGCATTGTATTGTTCCCAGTTTTTTAATTCCAAGGTTTGATTTTCATTTTTCTTCCAAGAGTCAAATTGCTCATTGATAGAAGTCATCGTTGTAGAGTACCAATCTTGTAATTCTTTAATATTTTGACTGAAAACATTGTCTGGCAGATGATCACTCAAAGTTTTTTCATCGTCGGATAAGGCTGTGATACTTTCATTAACTGATGTTACTGATTGGATAACTTTGTTAATATTCTCATGTCCTTTTGTTTTATAGGCTGAAATATCTTTTTGTTCTATACTAGCTTTTATTTTATCTCTATCCATATTTCCATACAAGTTAGCGATCGAACTTGAGTTATAATTTTTAAAATCATTCAGCGTATAAGGTCCTGATAAAAAATGTCCCTCAAAAGAATCTACTGTATCACTCGTCGTTCCGTAAAGCCAGGTAATTAATGTTGCACTCTTTTCGATATTATTTAAGACTTGGGTAATCGCGTTTAGTTCGTCTCCTCCTAGCAATTCTTTGATTTGATCTTCAGGATAAAGCGTGTACTGAGAAGAAGAACTATTTTTATCTGAAGCGTCTCCCCATTTAAAAGTAATAAGAGGGTCATTGCTATTATTTAGTGTAACAGTATAATTAATTGTAAATACTGCAAGTTTTTTATTTTCTGATTTACTGCCCCCCTCATCATGATCCATGTTGTGTAATTCTACAGAATTTCCTGTGATAGTTGTGGAAGCTTCAGGATAAGCATCGCCAGCTTTTGCATCATCAAGAGTAACTAGGGAACTTCCATCAGTGACTTGTAGTGTGTAGTTTTTCCCAGCAGGAACAGTGATTTGCATTGCTTTTGCGAGTGTTTGCTTGCTATTACTATCTGTTGGAATACCTGAGAAATCAACTGTCCCTGGGATTGCTCCAGCAGCATTACCATAGCTTGAAATCAATTGGAGTTCTTTTTTATAGAGGGCAGTGTCCACTCCTGACCGCGCCATGGCATCAAATAATTTTTGATAATCTGCCTCATTCCATGAATATTTGCCGAGTAACGTTTTTAAATTATCTAGGTAACCTTCTTTTGACAAATTGTCTTTTCCCAAGAATGATTGACTTATCTTTCGGTAGAGTGCCTCTTGTGCATTTGTATCATTTTGAATACTTCCATCCTTGTCAGCATTCTTATCAAAGTTTGATAAGTCAACCGTTGTTGAATCTTGCGCGAAAAACTGTTGGTATAATTGATTTTCTAGTTCAAGAAGTTGATCTCGATTCTTTGTTGCATCATCTATTTGTTTCGTTAAATTGTCTCGAACGGTTGTAATCTTGGTATTATAATCCTTCACTTGATTTTGAAGATTAGTTAAAACACCTGATTCAGTAGTCCCATCTTTTTGATAGAAATTAAATAAATTATTGAGCGTATTCGTATGCGAATCATCAAATTGTTTAAAATAAACTTTTTGATCATCTTCTGATTGATTGGTAATGCCTTTATTTCCATTGTTAAGATTGACATCAGCAATTTGTTTTTGGGTATCAAAATACTTTTGTAGCCCTGTGAGCTGGCCGTTAAACGTTTTACTTGTCGAATCTAACATTGATTGTGTCGATTTGGTGAAACTGTTTTGAGAAGCAATCCAAGCACTATTTTCTGATTTTAAACCACTAGCTGAGGCAATCACAGAAGAATAATTTTGGTTAGTGGATTGAAAAGGACCATAGACCTGATGAGATAAAGTCGATAAGACGTTATCTTGATTCGTAATTACATCATTCATATTATTCTGCGCTTCTGAAATATTTCCTGCCACAGAAGCGTAGTACATTTTAACAATATTTTGATTAAAATCTTTTAAAACACTCGTAATTTTATCATTAAGAATATTTTGAGATAAAGCGGACTGATTCGCTTGTAATTTATAGTTGACTTGCGACTTAATCGGACTAATATCTTGTAAAGTCAAAATATCATGAGAAAAAGCTTGGGGAATATAAATGACAGCATCCACAGATTTATCTGCGTAAGCACGATCAGCGACAGAACGTGAGACGACTTGCCAGTTATATTTCGTATCACCTGAGACTAAGCTAACAAAATCCTTCCCAAAATGATAGTCTTTTTTATTAAAAGTTGACGAACTATCTTCATTGACAAGGGCAATGGTTGGTTTTGAGACTGTCTTCTGGGTTTTACTACTCCTACTTAAATAGACCACCGTAGCAATAAGGAGTATCGTCACTATCGATAGTAAACTGATGACAATCCAACGTGTTTTCTTAAACTTTTTTTGTAGTTTTTTATTCATAAATTTTCCTTTTTGTTTCAACTAATTACTACTAATGACTGTTCAAGTCATCACTAGTAATTAGTAGAATAACTTCTACTAATCTTGTTACTTTTTTCTTCTATAATATTTTTGAATATTACTTATTTCAGTTTTATCTAGAAATTTATTTTCTTAATATTTTGTCCTATATATCATAATCTGTATCAAAGTTATCATAGTATATATTGATCAGGTAATCCTTGACATTATTTCGCCCATATAATAAATTGGATAAACGGAAAAATAATTATTTTATTAATTGTCATACAGTATAGATAAAAATTTAATTTATTAGTGGATATATTTTTTTGCATAATTATTGTAATTGGGAGTGCTTCTTTTATTCATAGCAAATAGCAAAGTCCCTTGAAGATAATCATCAGACGAATCTGGTTCAATCATCAAAGCAATATTTCTATCTTTTGCTGGAAAAATAATACTATAGTGTTTTCCGTTTTGGACTATACCATAATATTTTATTCCATTTTCTGTTCCAGTAGCATTTTGAGTATAATTGTATTCATCCCCATCTATCGATACTTTTTTTTCAGTAAAAATAATATTTAAATTTTTACTATCACTATTCTGTGAATACCAAGTCCCTTGAAAAGTTTTCGAACCACGGCATCCTACAAGGGTGGTGAGCATCGATACCAGAATTATCGCTATAATAATTAATTGTCTATTACTACCAAATTTATATTTCTTTATAAAATTATTCATCTTTATTTCTCCCTAAAATTACAATACTTGTGATACTCCAAACTTATATAGTATATATATATATTTCAAATTTATCCATCATCTTGTTAGTTTAAATAATATTTATCATTCAAATACTCAATATTATTTTGTAGGTTTTTTCTAAAAATTTTATTATTAGGCAATATACTGCTTCTTAATAAAATTACTCAATTTCTTGATCTATAAAATCACTCAATTCTTTTAAGTATCTATGTTCATACTCAGTAGTAGGAGCTTCAAATAGTACCTCTGCTATATCATTCTGATTAAATAAATACAACGACTTTGAATCTTGATAACCTTGAGGATTCAAAATCCCTGTATAGTCATAGGTAACCTTATCTTTGCTCATTTGGTATCGCCCTATAATTGTCAGCGGTTGATTTCCTGCATTTAATAGGACTGTCGTACCTATAGTTAACCATTCATTGTTTATTTTCATACTTGAGTTTCCTTACTATTTTTTATATTTTTAAAAATATTAATTATTACTAAAATAATCCATACAGATAAGATAGTAATCACTATTAACGGCTTAACAAGAGTTACTACAATTATTAATAAGAGACCAATGATCACCCATAGTATTGCTTCTATTTTAGAAGGGCGGTTATTTATTGGTAGCATATCAATATGAGCCTTTGTTAAATTTTTTCGTCCAGAAAATGAATAAAACCAGGTTTTCTTAGCCGATAGGATACCAAGATTCAAAAAGTCAGGACTTAAAACTACGTAATTTATCAAAAACAATCCAACTATTTCATCAACTACTTGATTATCTATCGTATATAAAGTAATTTGAAAATTTCCATTTATTTGAACATTTGACTGACAAAAAACAGCAACTGGTTCATTGTTTCTCTTTATTGGATAAATATATCCTTTTGTTCCTGATGGAACACTACTTAAACTATAAAGATTTTCATTATTTTGAAAGTTAAGATCCCATTGATTTACCAAAAATAAATTATTAAATGAACTTTTTGAAATAAATTGATTCTTTGAATCATCAATATCTTGAGCATAAATTTTTTCATTTTTGGGAGATATTTTTGGTATATTAAATACTTTAAATTTCTGTCCACTCAATTCAAATTCATAATTATTCTTCTCATTTTTCGTTGCTTCTATTATTGTTTCCCAATTATCAATAGGACTTTCAGCACTTATACTTTTTAATATTTGAAAATTTTTAATATCTCCTTGGGTTTTAAGGCTTACCTGTGTAATTTTCATTACTTATCCTCCTATAGAAAGCCCTAATCCAAATGGACCTAATTTGAATTTCGCTTCTGCTTTATCAGCAGTTACACCGGCTTTAGCTGAAGCCGCAATCCCAACACCAGCACTTCCCGTTACATTAAATTTTACACCAAATATTGTAAATCCAGCCTTAGCCTCTCCTTCAACAATATATGCATCTGCGCCAACCTCTGCCTGTACTCCAAAGTGACTCTTGCCATTTTTGTCAGTAAATTGTCCTAAACCAAGACTCGCTTTAGCATCAGCAGTATAACTTGAGCCAGAAGCAGAACCATGTGCATTAAATTGATCATTCCCTAGTTGCCCATGAGCCTCTGCTTCAGCAGCAGATATCCCAATATTTGCGTCTGCACCTAAACCAAAATTCACATCCCTTCTACTTTTTCCATTTTTTCCTTTCTTATTTTTCATACTAAACGGTGTCATAACTCCAACACTTCCATCAGCTGATAGTCCAGTTACTGATGCACCGTTTTGCTTATCTCCCGCACTTCCTTTACCAGCATATGCCTCAAAACCGACATCCCCATCCGAAATATCTTTATCAACTGAACCATGTTCCTCTTTTTTAGATAGATTTTTATTATTTTTTCTCTCTTTTTCAAACCATGTCTTATCCTTCCCTTTAGGTAAACTGTAAGACCCATCTGAATTAATTTTACTCCCATTGAGCACCATC